>NZ_JAECVV010000029.1:0-1147 GCF_016055145.1 Thermoactinomyces sp. CICC 23799 | reverse complement strand
ATACGATGCTTTTTGAGGAGGGGCGTTTGGTATGGGAGAATGGATTTTGTGGAGCGTTTTTTTGTACATTGCCCTCTATTTCCTGGTGAAGGGTCTTTCCCGCTATTTGGGCAACTATTACCATAACAAAGCCGTCCATCTGGTGATCATTACAAAAAACAGCCAACACGAAGTCGAGTGGATGATCCGGTCCTATTATGCATGGAACGGTCCACAGGGAAAGCCGGGGCAAATCACTTGTCTGGATGCCGGTTCCAAAGATGACACCCTGTTCATTTTAAACCGGTTGAAACAACGTTATCCCACATTGGAAGTGATTCGGCTTCATTCCGGTACCGATGAAGATGAAGCGGTTTATCGCTGGCTTCAATCCCAAGAGAAAAACAGAGGGAAGCTGATTGTGATGGACTTGAGAGAGGTTGATTCGTCGGACAAATCTGAAAAAGGATCCGCTTGATTTGATCAGGCCTTGATCCGGCCTGATTCATTTTTGGGAAGTGATGGGGTTGGAAATTTATTTTTATCGTCTGGAAGGGGAAAAACAGGGGCGTTTCAGTCTGGCGGCGGAAGTGGATTTCCGGTATTGGAAGAAGCGGGGAAAGACATTGGCGGAGGTGCATCGGACCCGTTCGATCCGGGATGCCTGGGCTTTGGCCCGGGGCAGGAAAGAAAAATCACCGGAACCTGTCACCATGCCGGTTAACCATGAATTTGCGGCATGGATGGAACAAGCAAACCTTCTATTTCCAATTCTTTCTGGGAGAGCGTTGTTGTGGCAGGAAGTCCAAAACCTGGTGGAGAAACATTTGTCGGGCATGGATTTGAAAATGATGAAAAGAGCCTTGCAAATCCTGATCCTGGAACAAAAATGCCAATTGAAACCCGGTGTGATCAAGGAGGGTCCGGTACGCAGATGGCGTTGTGAACGATGCGGTTATCAGGGTGCAGAAATCAAAGCGACGGTCTGTTTGTCGTGCGGCGGCGAGTGTGCGGTTTGTGAACATTGCCTGTTGATGGGGCGCAGCCGTGCTTGCACTCCTTTTTTCTTGTTTGAACCGGACCGGCGTTCTCATTGACCGTAAACCAGCAACGGGTTTCTTCCCGGATCGAAGCCCTTCTTGAGCACCAGGAAAAAAGGGTTTTGGTC
>NZ_JAECVV010000028.1:0-1230 GCF_016055145.1 Thermoactinomyces sp. CICC 23799 | reverse complement strand
ATCGGCTCCTGGCGCCAAGGCATCCACCGTGTGCCCTTAGTAGCTTACCCTACTGGCTCTCTTGGAGATTACTTCTCCCGGTGATTGCAACTTGACAAGTGACGTGTGAAGATTCTCGTCATACGAGTCTCTTCAACCTCGTCATGCTTCTTCCATATCTCATTTTCAAGGTGCGTCGTTTTCCTTTTGTTCACCGCCTCGCGGCGACATTTAGTAATATATCATGCATAAAAAATAAATGCAACCCTTTTTTTGTTCTTTTTTTATTTCCTATAAAAAGTTGTTTTCGGCAAATGAAAATCCGCCAGAAAACTGGCGGATCACCGGCTATAAGGAAGGAATTTCCCAATCAATGGGATCCTCATTTATTTTTTGTAATATCTCATTGGTTTTAGAAAAAGGTTTGCTTCCAAAAAAGCCTTTCCGGGCAGAAAAAGGACTGGGATGCGCCGACTCAATCACATAATGCCGTGTGGTGTCGATCCATTTTTTCTTCTCTTGAGCATGTCTTCCCCATAAAATAAAAACAACCGGCTTTTCACGCTCATTCAGTTTTTTTATCACTTGGTCGGTAAATTGTTCCCAACCTTTCCCTTTATGTGAATTCGGCTTTTTCTCTCTCACTGTGAGCACCGTGTTTAACATCAGAACCCCTTGTTTCGCCCATTTTTCCAAATAGCCGTGATTCGGGATATCATAACCCAGGTCATCATTCAATTCTTTAAAGATGTTTTTCAAAGAAGGCGGTAATTTTACGCCTGGTTTTACGGAAAAGCTGAGCCCATGTGCTTGTCCCGGACCGTGATAAGGATCTTGGCCAAGGATCACCGCTTTTGTATCCTGGTAAGAAGTCAATTGCAATGCAGAAAAAATATCTTCTTTTTTCGGATAAACAACCTGCTCCTGATACTCTTCCATCACAAATTTCCACAGTTTTTCAAAATACGGCTTTTCAAACTCTTCCTGCAACACTTTTCCCCAGTCAGTATTCAAGACTTCAACCATTCAGTTTTTCCTCTCCACTTTCTATAATATTTCTATTTGTTTATTTTAAACGGAATTTCTTTCCCTGCAAAGAAAAAAACAAAAACCTCTGTTATCAAAAGATGACAGAGGTTTTCACGTATTCCCTCAAAACCAAAGAGTGTGAGACATGACTCTTTGAAAAAATCGTTTTTGCTCGAAATGAGCTCCTTAGAAAGGAGGTGATCCATCCCCACCTTCCGGTAG
>NZ_JAECVV010000027.1:0-1494 GCF_016055145.1 Thermoactinomyces sp. CICC 23799 | reverse complement strand
CAAACAAAATGGCGTTCTAACTTTCTTGACCAATAATAATGACCGTCTGGACCCCAAGTCAGTCAAAGAAATCAAAATGGATTTAGGCGAAGTGATGTCATCCGATTTTATGAACACTAAAAAGGTTAAGTTTGAAATCAAAGTGCAATAAGGAGGATAGACAATGAGCCGGACAACAGAATTTGTTCTTGGGCTTATCGGTGGGATTTTCGGTTTTGGCGGTGCACTGTTTGCTATCTTTTTTGGAGCTGTGGATGAGGCTGTTTCAGGCGGTACATCGGAGGTAACCGGGTTAGGTTGGGGAGCTTTCCTTTTTTCCATCTTGGCAATCGTAGGAGCAATTGTAGTAAAGATCAATTCAAAGATCGGCGGCACTTTGATGCTGATTTCAGGGATCGGCGGAATAATTAGCATCTCGATGTTCTATGTATTAGCAACCGTGTTCCTTGTAATGCAGGATTAATGGGAATCTTCCGCAAGGATAAACCAAAAGAAATGTCAGCATGAACCATTTAAAGGTGGGATTTTCCTCTTCTGGAGGATTACAAAAACAGCTCTCTCCATTTCCCGGAGAGGGCTTTAATATTAGAACTGAAGGTTTACAGATTTTTTATTTTTTTGTAGACTGAAATTAGTTGATATTTTTGATGTTCATACAAGGGTTTTTCGAGCACCTTGATATGCCAAAAACCCCCGGGGTTGCTCGTAAAAGCTGAAACCCGCATGAAATAAAGGAAAAAGCCACCTTCGTTTTGAGCTGATACATAAAAAATAACTTAAATGCTCTTTAAAAAACGAAGGTGCTCGAAAAACCATATTGAACCTCAATCGTATCAAGGGTTTCAGACACATGCAGTCAAAATGGTTACACCTCTTCTAGAGGATTGAAACTTTCAGTTCTTCCGTGCGCCGTTCGTTTTTGCAAACCCAAAGTCAAAATGGTTACACCTCTTCTAGAGGATTGAAACCTCTTCTGTTATGAACTTGTCGCAGACTTTCAAAAACTGTCAAAATGGTTACACCTCTTCTAGAGGATTGAAACGAACTCTCAAGAAACTTCCAATGCTCGCTATCTCGTTTAGTCAAAATGGTTACACCTCTTCTAGAGGATTGAAACTTTTCGGTTCGGTTTCGTTCAATTCAGCGACAATTTCTGTCAAAATGGTTACACCTCTTCTAGAGGATTGAAACTTGGTTCCGTTTGTTTGAGTTCAGCTTGAATCTGTGTCAGAATGATTACACCTCTCCTAGAGGATTGAAACTTCATAGCACTAGTGGCAAAAGAATTAACGATATCCGTCAGAATGATTACACCTCTTCTAGAGGATTGAAACAAAAAAGCCCTCTCCGGATATGGAGAGGGCTTTTAATTATTGCCCAGGCATATGGAGATAATGGAACGAATTGGCTAGATTTAATAAGTAACAAAAAATCTTACGTTACTTTTCAAAAGAGGAAAGTCCAGATAACCACCGAAACCTCTTGAAATTCAAA
>NZ_JAECVV010000026.1:0-1512 GCF_016055145.1 Thermoactinomyces sp. CICC 23799 | reverse complement strand
CCAGCGGTCAATAAAGCCGTCGCATCAATGGAACCGGTTTTGGCCAAAACCCCGATTGTCAAAAATCTTTTCACCAAAGTTGACGATTGCATTGCTGTACAGCCAACCAGAGGGTACCATGCTTTGTTCTTGGCGACAAATACGACAAAATTCACATGTATTGATACAGGTATAACAAACCTTCTTAAAAGTGATTTAAAAAAGTGGAGAGAAGAAGTAGGAACTGATTTAGATACGATTGCGGTTGCTAGAACGGATATTGAAGGTTTGGAAGGTGAAGTGTTTCAAGGTGCGTCTCCGGAGGTAATAAAAGCAGCACGAAAAGAAGCTGGATTGAAGCCTTTGAGTGAGAATAGAAAAATAAAAGCACCGTATGATGAAAACAATCCAAGGCATAAACAATTTACCAGACATGCAGAAGAGATGATTGCAAATAAGTTTGCTGATGCTGTAGATAATTTATACGAGAATCCTCTTGAAGTAAAAGGTAAACTGTATTTACATCAGTCAAATAAAACTGGTGTATGTGGAGCATGCAAAGCAGGATTTGGAAAAAATCCTAAAAGGTTTGGTGTACTATATCAGTTAAGTAAGCGGTATCCAAATTTAGAGATTGTAGTATCAAGTGAGATAACAGATTCAACAAAAATTACTAAAAAACACTTCTTTATAGTGAAGAATGGTCAACAATATGAATATCCCCAAAATAGGAGGTAATAGAATATGGAGTGGTATAAAAAAGTAAACATGGATGCCAGAGCTGCTTATTATTTAACACTATCAGAAAAACTATTGGATAAATTAACTCCTTATGATGATTGGTTTCCGACTGTGAAAAGAACAATTGATCTGTGTTGGGAGTGGGTCGAGGAAAAAAGGTTGGATGGATATGATATTTATATGGAAGCGGATGATGAAGATGAAGGGTTATTTGTTATTGGGATTGTAGAAATTGATCCTTTTCAGGGGAATTCGCAGGCAGAATCAGCCTATTGGTGTGTTTTTGATGCTGTATGTTATACCATATGGCTAGGCTTTAAATTTGATAATATGGAAAATGAACTTCCACAACCGATTGAAAGTATAAATGATGAGATGATTTATCACCGGTTTATGGAAGAAATAAGAAAAGTAGACGGATACCAAGAAGAATGGGCTGAGCATTTGAAGCAGTATCTGTTGGAAAACTATCCGGCAGGCAGTGACAAAAAGATGAAAAGAGAAGAATTGTTGAACTTGATTGCATAAAAAAATGATTAAGTGGAAACATTTCCGCTATATTTGGCGTAATATATGAGGAGGATTTCTCCCTTTAATCGTCCCGATTGCACAGAAGCAATTGAGTAAAAGACTTTTAGATGATTTCCAAAGCCGATACACTGAAGTCTTTCACGACTTCCAAAGCTGATATTTTGAAATCATCAAACCCTTTCCCATGGCCATTTTTGGCTGTGGGATTCTTTATTTTGTTAAAGCACAGTTCATTTCACAGTTCAAACCACAGTTACACAG
>NZ_JAECVV010000025.1:0-1627 GCF_016055145.1 Thermoactinomyces sp. CICC 23799 | reverse complement strand
AGGACAAACTTATACAGTTAGAGGAAATGTCAAAGATCAAAAGAACACTCAAGTATCCATTATTATGGAACCGAATGAAATCAGGGATACATACGTGGCTGCATTATGGACGGAGGAATTAAAGCCCAAAATTACATCTTTGGTTGAAAAAGATTTTGACGTAAGAGAAATTGAGGATATAACTTATGCAAATGGAACTGAAAAAGATAAGTATACAGGAGAGATTCCTTCTATCTTTGAAATATTGAAAAATGGAGGAGATCCCAAATATGATTTATCTGTAACATTGGATGTTTATGAACAAAATGGCCAATATGAACAAGGAATCAAAAACTTTTTAAAAGAGCTAAAAGAATTGAATTTTAACCAAATTGGAGTTGCAGTTTTTGTTTATGGAGACAAGCTAAAAACAGCTCCAGAGGGTACCAATGATAGGGATTACATCTTATATCGCTATAATATTTCTATTGACGATATCCAAAAAATCGATATTGATCATCACAATTTGGATCAGTACAAAACTGTAATCAAAAATTGAACAAAAAGGGCATGCTGAAATAAATCATAAGGGCAATGTTTGTTTCAAGGGAGTGAACATGTTGAGAAAAAGGTGGATTCCCATCATTTTTGGAATTGTTATGATGTTCTCGGGTTGCCAGACGGATGGGATCAATGTTTCATCAAAGGCAATGGACCAAGAGGAAGAGAAACAGATCAAGGAAAGAGCTGTTCAATATATAAAACGAAAATATCATAAAGAATTTGAAGTGAGTGAAGTGAGCAAGGGACAAGCCGCCGGACTCATCCGTGTACGGGGAAAAGTGAAAGATGAAAAGGATACGGAAGTGACGGTGATTTGGGAGAAGGACAATGAAATCAAAGATACTTATGTAATAGCGTTATGGAGGCAAGAATTGAGTCCCAAAATAACATCAATGTTAAACAAATATATGGATGTAAGGCGGATTGAAAGTATTTCATACAGCAATGGGAAGAGATACCATAAATATAGCGGAGAAGTTCCATCTGTATTTGAAGTGTTGAAAAATGGTGGAGATAAGGACTTTACTTTAGTGATTACTGCACGAATTTATAACGATAATGGGCAGTATGAATCAGGTCTGAAAAACTTTTTGAAAGAAGCTCAATCAATGAATTTTAATAAAGTTATGATGGAAGTATTTGTTGCAGATGATGAATTGAAATCGGCCCCTGAAGACGTTAAGGAAAGCAGCTATACTCTGTATCGCTACAATATTGTGATCGATGACATTCAAAAAGTGGATATTGACAGTCTTGACTTGGATCAATATAAGACAGTAATCAAAGAATAGAGAAACGGGGATGGGCAGGAAAAATCGCCCATCCCTAAATTTATAGCTAAGTCAACGGGACAGCGGAATTTATATAATGACCTTAGGGATTGATTGGTGATAGGAAGGGAGTAGAAAAAAGGTGAATATCCAAAGAAGCTGGATTGTTTTCATCCTGTTGTTTGTATTCCTGTTGGCCGGATGCACAGGAACGAGAGGAGAGGGAGATATAGATCAGGCAGAAAAGAAAAAAATCAAAGAAAAAGCCATTCAGTATATCAAGGATACATACAATAAAGATTTTAAAGTATCCG
>NZ_JAECVV010000024.1:0-1680 GCF_016055145.1 Thermoactinomyces sp. CICC 23799 | reverse complement strand
AATGGTTGGGAAATTAACAAAATGACCTTCTTGGAAGCAGCCATTGGCGGCCTCTTGGGATTGATCGGAGGAGGCATCACTGCAGGAGCTTCCCGGGGGTTGGAGAGCGGTATCGGACAAAAACTGATCATGGGTGTCAAAAATTCCAAAATTTTAGGTCCTGTTCTTCGCGGAGGACAGAAACTGGTCTCCAAATTGCCGGCACCTATGCAAAAAGTGTTTGGCAGAGGCGGAGCCATCGGAGCCGTTGAGGGTGCCGGAACCAGTGTGGCAGACGACATCCTGCATGGGCGGAAGATCAATTGGAAAAATGCCTTTTTGGCAGGACTGTTTGGAGCGGGCTCCGTCGCCGTGGTTCACTTTGCCCAACCTGTCGTCAATAAAGCCGTTCAGCAATTGGAACCGGTACTGGCCAAAACACCGATTGTCAAAAATATTTTCAACAAAGTTGATGATTGTGTTGCGGTTCGGCAAACCGGGGGATACCATGCATTCTTCTTGGCAGTAAAACCTGGGTGCATTGATGCAGGCATAACAGATCTTCTGAAAGAAGATTTAAGAAAATTGAGAGCAACAGTAAAAACTGATAAACATACCATTGCAGTAGGCAGAACAGATATTAAAGGTTTGGAAGGGGAAGTGTTTCAAGGTGCATCACCAAGAGTGATAAAGGCTGCACCAAAAGAAGCAGGTCTGAGGCCATTGGATGAAGAAATGCCTGATAGACCAATTAAAGCACCTTTTACAAATCCAGCATTCATAAAACATGCTGAAGAAATGGTTATCAATAAATTTGCACTAAAAGTTGATAAAATATATCCTAATCCTGAAAATGTTAAAGGAAAATTTTATCTCCATCAATCGAATCCTAGTGGAGTTTGTACTAAATGTTTTTCTGGAATTGTAAATCCTGAGTCAAAAGAAGGGATTCTAATGCGATTTAGCAAGAGGTATCCCAATTTAGAAATTGTGGTTACATCTGAAACTGATGAAAAAGCAAAGGTTACAGGTAGATTATTTTTTGTTTTAAAAAATGGCAAATTGATTGATGAATAAGGGGGCACAAGATTCAATGAGATGGTATACAAATATTAATGAAGAGGCTCGAGTAGCATATTTATTGGTTTTAACAGAAAAAATTATTGATCAGATAACTGAAGGTTACAATGAAGCAAGAAAAACGATCAACATGTGTTGGAAATGGGTTGAAGAGAAGAAATATGATGGCGGTGATCTTTACTTTATATTTGACAATGAAGATGATGGTGGAGTATCCATGTTTTATGAAGAAGCAGTGGATGGGGAAAACCATCAGCAGGCAAGTATATGGTTATGCATAAATTATGCATTGGAGTATACAATCTGGCAGGCGTATAAATTTGAATATGGTCACGATAATTATGTCCCGCAACCTATTGAAATCGTTGATGATGAAATGATTGATGAATTTACAAAAGAAATAGCAAAAGTAGATGGATACCAAGAAGAGTGGGCCGAGCGTTTAAAGGAATACCTGTTGGAAAATTATCCGGCAGGAAGTGACAAGAAGATCAAAAGAGAAGAATTGTTGAACTTGATTGCATAAAAATGATTAAGTGGAAACATTTCCGCTATATTTGGCGTAATATATGAAGGGGATTTTCCCCTTTTAATCGTCCCAATTGTTCAGAAGCAATTGAG
>NZ_JAECVV010000023.1:0-1767 GCF_016055145.1 Thermoactinomyces sp. CICC 23799 | reverse complement strand
AAAGTTAGAACGCCATTTTGTTTGACACCGCCTGCAATCTCGCCACCAACTGAATCACCCATAAACATGTTGGCGTTTAATTGCTTATCGCCGACAACAATTTTCCCTTCTTGATCAGGCCACCAGGTGACTTGGTCTGAGTTTGTGTTCTCCAAGTTCATGCCGACCTCAATTCGATCCGGCTTGATGACAACCTCTGCAATGTTTACCTTGACTCCGAGTGCTTCAGTAGAGGCATTTGCTTTGAATCGCTTTTCGTCAGCTTTTTCAGCTTTGACTTCTTGTTTGGTCTGTTCGTTGGTCGCTTTAACTCCAGTATCAACATCATCGGGTCCGCACCCGGCAAGTAACAGCATCGACAGGCCGATTAATCCAATCTTTTTCATACTGTATACACTCCTCTATGTAGAGTTTTATATAATGAAAAGAAGAAGTATTTTGCACAAAAAGTGGAGGGGTGGGGTTACCCCTCCCAAAGAGTCGTTGAGAATCGTTGAGAATGGCATTAGGGGATAAGTATTAAATTGTTGGCGGTTTAAACTGCCGGCGGTTCACCATGAAGGAACATACCTAATCACCTCCTTTGCAGGATTCACGCTTTTTCACCGCGAATCCTAAGAATCGCCAGTGTTAATCCGTGGTAATCAATCGCCTTTTTGTTGTATAATTCCGTTAAGTCTAATTTTTCAACACATTCTTTGCATGCCTTGATCCCGTCATCCCATAATCCGGCAGGATCTTGGCATATTTTTATTTCTGATCGTTTTTTCTCCTGATAGCAAAAAGCGCAAATATCATTGCTTTTGGTTAAGTATGGTTGTGGCTCCATGTTTAACAGACTTCTGATTTTCTTTTCTTCACGGTCCGCAATTCGGGAGATTTTCTCCTGAATCCCCATGCTCCCTTTCATCTCCCCCATCGCTGATTAAGTTATAAACCTCTGACTCTGGAATACGCCACATTCCTTGCACCTTTTTTGCCTGGACCCTACCTTCGCGACACCATTTTTTCACAGTATACGAGTCAACCGATAATAGCTCGGCAACCTTGCTTGGTTTAAGCAGTTTTTCTGTCACTATCCCTCCCCCTTTTCTTCCACATTTTGAACAAAATTCCTGTCAAAGCGTTGATATCTATATATATTGATGGATATCTGTTGCTTTCCATTGCATTCTGGCAAAAAAAAATTAGGGTATCAAACCCTAATAACTGTTGTTTAGTTAGGTTAAGTGTACTCATTCTGACTGCATGTGTCTGAAACCCTTGATACGATTGAGGTTCAATATGGTTTTTCGAGCACCTTCGTTTATTAAAGAGTATTTAAGTTATTTTTTATGTATCAAGTCAAAACGAAGTGACTTTTTCCTTTATTTCATGCGGGTTTCAGCTTTTACGAGCAACCCTAGGGATTTTTGACATATCAAGGCGCTCGAAAAATAACTTCTGTTACAAGTTTGAACATCAGGAATATCAATTATTTTCAGTTTAGCAAAAAGATAAAAAGACTGTAAACCTTCAAAGTCTAACATTTTAAAGGCAAGAGATAATCTCTATTAAAAAATCTCTCCGGTGATGGAGAGAGTTTTTTATTATTTCGTTGTGATCTAAATGAAGTGTACTCATTCTGACGGGAAGTACTCCAAAAAGTTCAAGGATCAAGCCGTACTTAGTGGTATGGCTTTGTCATTTGTGATCAGTATGGCCCTGAATGGTTGGGAAATTAACAAAATGACCTTCTTGGAAGCAGCCATTGGCGGCCTCTTGGGA
>NZ_JAECVV010000022.1:0-2077 GCF_016055145.1 Thermoactinomyces sp. CICC 23799 | reverse complement strand
TCTTCATAGGTCCACTTTTCTTCGCCGCATACCACTGCCACCCGGTCCGGCTGTTTTTCCACCCGTTCTTCAAACCAGGACGGAATCGTTCTTCCCCGCGGATACTCCAGACGGGTTTGGTTAAAGGTTTGCAATATCTCCCATTTTTCTTCCAACGTGGGAAGCTCAATCTCGCACAGCCGGATTCCGGGATCATCCACGATCTGTTCAAGAATGTGAATAAAGTGGCCGATCATACGCCGGATGGTCCCGGGTTTGAACAGGCAGGTGCTGTATTCGACAACCCCTTTGAATGTTTCCCCGTCTTCCGCCATCATCCAGCTCAAATCAAATTTCGATTTTTTCCATTCAATCTCCCCTTGGCGAATCTTCAGTCCTTGCAGTTCGAAAACCGGCATGTCGATATTCTGCATGGCAAACATGGTGTCAAAAAGGGGGTTGCGGCTCAAATCGCGCCGGGTATCCAGCTTTTCCACCAATTCCTCAAACGGATAATCCTGATGCTCATACATTTGCAGGACGCGTTCCTTCACCTGTTCCAAAAAGGCTGTGAACGGAAGTTGCAAATCGATCCGGTTGCGAACCACAAGCGTATTGGCAAACATCCCCACCATGGACTCCAAACCGGCATACGATCTTCCGGCAATCGGTGAGCCGACGATGATGTCGTTTTTGCCGCTGTATTTTGCCAACAGCAAATTGTATGCGGCCAAGAGGGCCATATACGGGGTTGCTTTTTTCTCATCCGCCAGCCGTTTCAATTTCCGCGTTAACCGGGGCTCAATTTCAAACGTCATATGGTCCCCGTCAAACCGTTGCACGGAAGGACGCGGATAATCCGTGGGCAGGTCCAGAACCGGAAGTTCGCCGGAAAGTTCATCCATCCAATACTGCTCGTGTTTTTTCCATGCGTCCTTTTGTTTTTCATTTTGTTGCCAGACGGCGTAATCCTTGTATTGCAGGGACACCGGCGGCAACGTTTCTCCCTGCAGGTATTTCATCAAATCCCGGAACAGGATGTTCATCGAAACGCCGTCGGAAATGATGTGATGCATGTCGATGACCAGGATCTGTTCTTCTTCCTTGGCATATTCAATCATTCCCACCCGGATCAGCGGGGCTTTCTCCAAATCAAACGGACGGATGAACTGTTGAATTTTTTGTTTCACATCCAAACGGTCCCGGGCTTGATAACGCTCCGCCCGGACCTTCACATCGGTATGAATTTTTTGCATCAATTCGCCGTCAATGAGATGGAACGAAGTGCGCAAGGATTCATGCCGTTTAACCAGTGCCCAGAATGCTTCTTCAAGCCGGGAAACCGGCAAATTTCCTTGGATATGAAAGGCATGGGGCATGTTGTAACCGGTGCCCATTCCTTCCAGTTGCCCGACCACATACAACCGTTTCTGTGCGGATGAAACCGGATAATAAGCCTGTTTGGGTGCCGGAGCGATGGTGACGTGTTCAACCGTTTTTTGATTTTCGATGTATGCGGCCATCTCCTTGACCACGGGACGGGCAAAAATCTCCCGCAAAGGCAGTTCCGCATGCATCCTTTTGTGGACTTGCGCCGACAACATCATCCCTTTCAGGGAGTTGCCGCCTTTTTCAAAAAAGCTGTCATGGACTCCGATTTGTCCGGTATGGAGAATCTCCTTCATGATTTCGATCAACTGTTCCTCGGTGGGAGTGGCCGGCGCGTCATCCTTGTTCCGGGTGGTGTCGGCATCCGGCAACGGCAATGCTTTTTTGTCCACTTTCCCGTTTCGGGTCAAGGGGAGTTTCTTCATTTCGATAAAGTGAACCGGAACCATATAGTCAGGCAACTTCAAGCTCAAATGCTCCCGCAATTCTTCCGCGGAACAAGGAGAAGACGCCACGAAATATGCGCATAACTCCGGTTCTTGAGAAGGATTCGGCTGCACGGTGACAAAGGCCTCCCGGATGGAAGCATGCTCCAACAAACGGCTGGCGATTTCCCCGGGCTCGATACGGTAACCGCGGATTTTCACCTGTTCATCCATCCGTCCCAGAAACTCCAGGCGCCCGTCCGGCAACCACCGCACCAAGTCTC
>NZ_JAECVV010000021.1:0-2093 GCF_016055145.1 Thermoactinomyces sp. CICC 23799 | reverse complement strand
CATCCGCCACCAAGAAAGCGGCCCAAAAAGCCTGGGATTGGATGACCTCCACAGCAGGCAAAATTACCGGGGGAATTGTCCTTGGAATCACAGCCCTCACCGGTTTGTTGAGCAAATTCGGGCAACCCCTCGCCAGAGGGATCCAATCAGCCTATACAAATTTGAAAAATCTTTTTGCGAGAAAGGGATTGGAAGGACAAAACCTGACAGCCAGTCTGGGGAATGCCGGAATGGCAGCGGGAAACAGCCAATATCCTTATGGAAAGCTGAGTGATTCAAATATTACTGATCAACAATTAGCTTATGCTGCGCAATTGGCATATAAAGATGAAATAAAGCCTCGAGATATATATATGAATTTGGGAAATCAATGGCAAGAGGAAAAGGTGTTATACAAAGATCACATAAGCGGTTTACAAGCTCATGTTTTTAAGAACCCAGAAACTAAAGAAATAATTATTGCATTTAGAGGAACAGAATCAGATCCTTTGACGAAAGATACCACGGTAATTGATGTGGCACAAGACTTATTCGCTGATATTTTTATAGCAAACGGTTTTGATCGTTATAATCCGCAAGCAGTGGAAGCGAGAAAATATGTGGAAAAAATAATAAATGATCCTAAGTATAAGGGATATAATATTGCTTTAACCGGCCACTCCCTTGGAGGCTACTTGGCTTCGGATTGCGGCGCCAGATATAAGATCCCTACGGTAACATTTAATGCAGCCGGGATGAATTTATATGATAATCTCAATATCAGTAAAGTAAGAGAGAAAACATTTGAGCTAATTCAAAAAGTGCCGTTCGTTCCGGAATTTGTCAAGTCGGGAGATCATTACAGAGCGAATATATCAGATCCACAAATTCGGGAGATTGTCGAGAATGAAAAAGTTGGTGCTTATGATGATTTAATAAGGAACTATAGGTATAAGGATGATCTTGTCGGTTCGTTTGGGTATCGTCCTGGGAAAACATATAATATTCTACCGGATGGAAGTGTTGAATTGGCGGAAGATGACAAGGGACTGGATAATAAAATAAATCTCAGTTGGGGCCATAGCATATCGAATTTTACTGGATATGACGATGGTAAAAAAGTAGACACACCCGTTGTGGCTTTGTATGGTGAAGATGGTAATATTGTTCCGAGAGAAAAGGAGTGAGCAGGGATGGGTTGGAGCAAACACTTAATAGCTGTGGTATGTATGTTTGTTTTTTTACTAACCGGTTGCACGGGAGGAGAGGGAGACATGGATCGGGCAGAAGAGAAGGAAATCAAAGAAAAAGCAATTCAGTATATTAAGGATACATATAACAAAGATTTCGAAGTATCCGAGGTAAGTAAAGATTTGTTTACAGGTCAGACATACTCCGTTGAAGGGAATATAAAAGATGATCAAAACACCTCTGTGTTAATTATTATCGAACCCGATGGAATCAGAGATTCGTATGTGGATGAATTATGGACCGAAGAATTAAAACCAACGATAACAACATTAGTTAAAAAGTATTTTGATGTGAGAAAGATTGAGCATTTTGTTTATTCAAATGGAACGGAAAAAGATAAATATAAAGGGGACATTCCTTCTGTTTTTAAAGTGCTGGAAAATGGAGGAGATCCTGATTTTGCATTAAACACCACATTTTGGGTGTATGAACAAAATGGTCAATATGAACAAGGGATCAGAAGCTTTTTAAAGGAGATGAAAGAGTTAAATTTTAACCATATTGGAATGGAGATTTTTGTAGCAAACGACAAACTAAAAACAGCGACAGATAACGAAAAAGAAAATGATTATATTTTATATCGATATAATATATCTATTGATGACATTCAAAAATTAGATATTGATAATCTTGATCTGGATCAATATAAAACGGTAATCAAAGAATAGAGAAACAGGGATGGGCAAGAAAGATATTGGCCCATCCCTAAATTTATGGCTAAGTCAATGGGACAGCGGAATTTATATAATGATCTTAACAATTGTTTGATGATAGGAAGGGAGTAAAAAAGATGAATTTCAAAAGAAGCTGGATTGTTTTCATCCTGTTGTTTGTATACTTGCTGGCAGGATGCACAGGCACGG
>NZ_JAECVV010000020.1:0-2177 GCF_016055145.1 Thermoactinomyces sp. CICC 23799 | reverse complement strand
AAGGAAGAGAAAGGATTTTTCGATTCTGTTACCGAATCATTGTCAAAGGCAGGAGATTGGTTCGGGGACAAAATTTCAGGTGCATGGGAATGGACCAAAGAGAAAGCAGCCGCCTTTTAGGATTGGTTTACTGAAATTTGCTCCAAAATAGCAGAAGTCGTAATTGATACACTGTCTGCAGTGTGGGACTGGATCGTCAAATTTAAGGAATACATAGCGTTTGCCGGTGTCCTGATTTTGGGCATTGTCTTGTGCATCTTTGCCACACCGTTAGGGATTGCCGTACTCAGTGGTATGGCTTTGTCATTTGTGATCAGTATGGCTCTGAATGGTTGGGAAATGAACAAAATGACCTTCTTGGAAGCAGCCATTGGCGGCCTCTTGGGATTGATCGGAGGAGGCATCACGGCAGGAGCTTCCCGGGGATTGGCCAGTGGCATCGGGCAAAAACTGATCATGGGTGCCAAGAATTCCAAAGTCTTAGGTCCTGTTCTTCGCGGAGGACAAAAACTGGTTTCCAAATTGCCGGCACCTCTCCAGAAAATGTTTGGCAAAGGCGGAGCCATCGGAGCCGTCGAGGGTGCCGGAACCAGTGTGGCAGACGATATTTTGCATGGACGGAAGATCAATTGGAAAAATGCCATTTTGGCAGGAATTTTTGGAGCCGGCTCCGTCGCCGTGGTTCACTTTGCCCAACCAGCGATTAATAAAGCCGTTGCATCATTGGAACCGGTACTGGCCAAAACCCCGATTGTCAAAAATGTTTTCAACAAAGTTGGCGATTGTGTTGCTGTTCGACAAACTGGCGGATACCATGCTTTCTTCTTGGCAGTAAAACCCGGATGCGTTGATGCAGGCATAACAGATCTTCTGAAAGAAGATTTAAAAAAATTGAGAGCAACAGTAAAAACTGATAAACATACCATTGCAGTAGGCCGAACAGATATTAAAGGTTTGGAAGGAGAAGTGTTTGAAGGTGCATCACCAGGAGTAATAAAAGTAGCACCAGAAGAGGCGGGATTAAAGCCTTTGGATGAAGAAATGCCTGACAGACCAATTAAAGCTCCTTTTACTTTTAGAAAAGCTGTTAATCATGCAGAGGAAATGGTCATTAATAAATTTATAAAAAAGGTAGATGCAAAATATCCAAATCCTAACGATGTGAAAGGAAAATTATATATTCATCAATCAAACCCAACTGGGGTATGTAATTATTGTAAATCAGGGCTTGCAAATCCTAATAAAAATAAAGGAATATTGTTTGAATTAAGTAAGAGATATCCAAATCTCGAAATTATTTTGTCCTCTGAAGTTTCAAAAGAACAAAAAATAACTAAAAGGCATTTCTTCATTGTGAAAAATGGTAAACAATATAAATATAATCCTTGATAGGGAAGGTGTTTATTAATGAGTTGGTATGATCACATCAGTGAGGATGCAAAAGCAGCTTATGTATTGTGCTTATCGGAAAAAATTTTAGTTCTGACAAAAAAATACTCATGGCATCATCTAATTCGGAATATGTTAGATATGTGCTGGGAATGGGTTGAAGAGAAAAAGCATGGTGCAGATGATCTGTATTATCAGTTTGATGACGAAGAAGACGGACTCATTTTTATTGAAGGAGAGGATGAAGTGGCGGAAAGTCCGCAATTAATGCTCATTCTTCATACGATTTTGGAAGCAATATGTTACACGATGTGGCAAGCTTATGAGTATGAAAAGAAAGATTATCTTCCACAAATCCTTGACTTGGTGAGTGATGAATCGATTGAGATGGACTTTATGGCTAAAATAAAACAAGTAAACAGCTACCAAGAAGAGTGGGCTGAGCGTTTAAAGGAATACTTGTTGGAAAATTATCCGGCAGGAAGTGACAAGAAGATTAAAAGAGAAGAATTGTTGAACTTGATTGCATAAAAATTATTAAGTGGAACATTTCCGCTATATTTTGCGTAATATATGAGGGGGATTTTCCCCTTTAATCGTCCCAATTGCACAAAAGCAATTGAGTAAAAGACTTTTAGATGATTTCCAAAGCCGATACACTGAAGTCTTTCACGACTTCCAAAGCCGATACTCTGAAATCATCAAACCCTTTCCCATGGCCATTTTTGGCTGTGGGATTCTTTATTTTGTTAAAGCACAGTTCATTTCACAGTTCAAACCACAGTTAC